>NZ_JABUMT010000039.1:0-1190 GCF_013336715.1 Myxococcus sp. CA056 | reverse complement strand
GGGCGGGCGGGCGTGAAGTGAGCGGGAAGAGGGAGCAGGGGCACCTCTCGTTCGGCTCTGTGTGCGCAGAAGACCTGAGAGCGAGAAGGCCCTGCCCGAGGGCAAAGGTAGGCAGTGGCTGAAGAGGAAGCAGCGCCAGGCGCTGCTGCGATGGGGCGAGAAGAGCGGCTGCCCGCTCACCATGCGACGGTGCATGGCGGTGGCGGCGGTGGGGAGGGGTGCCTCGTGCAACGCAGCAGCCCGGGACTTGGGCTGCGCCACCTCCACCGTCGTCAGCGCGGTGCGCCGCTACCGGGAGGACGGACGCGGAGCGCTGCGAGACAGGAGGGAGGGCAACGGCCAGCGCAAGGTCGACGAGCGATTCCGAGAGAGGCTGGCGCGGGTGTTGGTGGGAACGCCCGAGGACTGGGGCTGGTGCCGGCCCACCTGGACACGGGAGTTGCTGTGCTTGGAGCTTGAGCGCCGGGGGTTGCCCCAGGTGTCCGTGGCGACCATGGGACGCGCGCTCACCTGGCTCGGCGCGAGGCGCAAGGCGGCCAGGCCCATCGTCGAGTGTCCCTGGCCCGCCTGGAAGCGTCGGCGCCGGCTCTACGAGTTGAAGTGCCTGCATGCCCACAAGCCCCCCGAAGAGCCCGTGCTCCACGTGGATGAGGTGGACATCCATCTCAACCCCAAGGTGGGACACGACTGGTGTCTTCCGGGGCAGCGCCGGGTGGTGGTGACACCGGGCAACAACCAGAAGCGCTTCCTGGCCGGAGCGTTGAATGTCCGGACGGGGAAGCTGACGTGGGTGGAAGGCAACTCCAAGGCCAGCGACCTCTTCATCCAGTTGCTCTGGCGCCTCGCGGGTGAATACCGGCGCGCTCGCCGCATCCACCTCGTGCTGGACAATGCAGCGGTACACACCAGCAAGAAGACTCGCAAGGCCCTTGCCCAACTTGGAGGGCGCATCGTGCTCCACTTCCTGCCGCCCTACTGTCCCCAGGGCAACCGCATCGAGCGCGTGTGGCTGGACCTGCACGCCAACGTCACGCGAAACCACCGCTGCCGCACCATGGACCAGCTCATGGTGCGGGTACATGCCTACCTCAACGCGCGGAATGCACAGCGCTCTGCCTGTCCATCCCTGCGCCGAGCCGACCTCAGGCGTGCCTCCTGACGTCGTGCGAGAATCGAGATCGTTGGTTTAG
>NZ_JABUMT010000038.1:0-1416 GCF_013336715.1 Myxococcus sp. CA056 | reverse complement strand
GCTTCCTCGTCCTGCTCAATGCGCGCCAACGTCGCGGTCTCCGCGGAGGTCAACTCCGAGGGCCTCTTCACGCACAACCATGCCAATTGCTTCGGCGAGGGAAGTGCGTCAGGGCTCGTGCCCTTCGACCACCAGTTGCCGCCGGGGTATCCGCGCGCCCCTGCGCGAGGCCGAACGGTCCGTCGCACTTGGAGCCAACGGTGGACCTGCCGCGAGGTGCCACGAAAGCCTTGGGCGCGAATCTCCCGCCAGAGTTCGCAGGCGTTCTCACACCCTGCGGCTTGTCGCCGCGTCAGGTACTCCAGATAAGGGTCGAGGATGCTCGGTCTGGGCACGCGCGCCGCGCGCTCAGGGAAGACTTCGGCGGCGGCGTATTTGCGCACCGTCCCTCGCGCAAGTCCCAGTGTGTGACTGATTCTCAGCAGGGGCTCTCCCGCCAGGTGACGGCGCCGTACGGCTTCGTATGCAGCGACATGCCGGGAGCGGCTCTCCGCTCGGGCGTGAGCTTCGGCGTGAGTTCGCGAGAAGCTGGTGTGACGACGCGCGGGAGGAGTGGCTCCGCTCGAAACGGCTGGTAGCACTCGAAGGCGGGGGTGAGCGCTGGTCATCCAGCGTTCCATCATTTGCCGTCCATTCAGCAGCAAGTGCCAGCGGCCCGCCACCTGCTGGGCCTCTGGAGCGCCCAGCACCGCCGCTCGTGCGTACTCGGTCGACCGGTCTCTGGCGATGACTTCCACGCCGGGGTGCTGGCTCAGCCATGCGCTCACCGTGGGAGTCGAGCGGTCTGGCAACACGTCCCGCACGCAGTGCTCTTCCAGGTCGACAAGGATGGAGCCGTAGGTTCGTCCCTTGCGCAGCGCCCAGTCGTCGAGGCCGAGGACGCGAGCGGGGCTGGGAGCAGGCAGCGGAGCGCGGCGAATCAGCCGCAGGAGGGTATCGGGACTGGTGGGCATGGCCAGGGGCTTGAGCAGCCTGGCCCCAGCCTCTGCTCCGGCTGTGATTGCAACGGCGCACTGCGCGGTGGCCAGCCGACGCGTCCGCCGAGCCTGAGCGGCCACCAGGCGCACCGGCCGCTCCGAGAACGTGCGGCGGGAGCATTCCGGGTTTCGGCAGCAGAAGCGCCGCACACGCAGCTCGAGTTGCACGACGCGCTCCGCAGCTGGCAGGTCCGCCAGGCGTCGGACGTAGCTACCATGCACTGCGGTACTGGGCGTCTGGCAGGAGGGACATCGTGCTCCCGTGCCCTCCATGCGCACCCCGAGGACGACACCCGCCGCGCTACCGTGGGCCACCCGGTCCACCCGACACCCAGGAAGTGGGTACAGCGTTTCCATTCCCAGGGTGTATTCGCCCCGCTGGCAGCTTGCCGCGTCTGCCTACTCCCCAGAGGGGAACCACACGAAGTGCGGGAGAGCC
>NZ_JABUMT010000037.1:0-1420 GCF_013336715.1 Myxococcus sp. CA056 | reverse complement strand
TACGACTTGGTCACATCCGTGAGGGCTGCTCAGGCGGCGCTCTGGGGTTGATGGCCCTGTTGCAGAGCGGGCAGGTGCCAATCTGCTGGAGCAGCAGAGGCTGAATCACGCGCCTCACCATTGGCAGCGTCCAGTGCACTCGGCTCCGGGGGGAAAAGCGCCCGACGGAGCGCGAGGAAGCCGTGGGCCACGGCACAGAGAGTGGTGTGGTGATGGAAGCCACGCCACGTGCGCCCTTCGAAGTGGTCAAGGCCGACTTCTCCCTTCAGTTCCTGATAGTCACGCTCGACGCGCCAGCGCAGCTTGGTGAGGCGCACCAACTGCTTGAGAGGGGTGGCGGCCGGCAACGTGGAGAGATGGAATTTGGTGGGGCTCTTCTCATGGCTGAGCCATTCGCTAATCAGCCACTGCTCATCGCCCGGGGCCAGCCCCACCGAGTGTCCATGGGCAATGCGGATGCGCAGGGCTGCGAAGCGGGAGCGCTGCATTCCCTTGGCGCCTTCGCGCCAGTTGACATGCTTCCAGGAGGCTTTGGGCAGCCCTGCGGCAAGTTTCTCGACAGCCACCGGCTTCGCTTCTCCATAACGGTAGCGTGAGCGCACAGGCCCGCTCATTCCCGCGGGCTTCGGGGGAATGGGTGGAGGCTCGAATCCGGGAGGCCAGACCACCGAGTCTCCTCGAATGCCGACGATGTACGGCAGTCCCCGTCGCGTGAGTTCCTCGCGGAACTTGACGTCGTTTCCATATCCGCAGTCCGCGAGGAACAACCGCGGCTTCACTCCCCAGTCCAACGCACGCCCAATCAGCTCCAGGGCGATGTCGTGCTTCGTCTTGAATGCCACGTCCTCTGGCACACCCGCCTTCCGCATGCGCGGGGTGTCGGAAGTCCATTCCGCCGGCAGGTACAGCTGCATTCCGAGACAGCCGCTGCCCTTCTCACCCGCCAGATGCAAGCTGACTGCGACCTGGCAGTTGTCGGTGCGGCCCAACGTGCCTGAGTACTGCCGGGCCACGCCCACGGAGTGCTTGCCCTTTTTCGGAAAGCCCGTGTCATCCAGTACAAGGGCTTCAATTCCAGGCAGGTCCGCCTCCAGCTTCAGTGCCAGTCGGCGTCTGACCTCCTCGTCCGCCCAGGCGCTGCCACTGACGCATTGTTGGAGGCGCTGGCGCATGGCCTCCTTATCGCCAGCCTCCTCCACCAGCCGACCTGCCATCGGGTCGATGCTCTTGCGCTCGCCCTCAAGCAGAAGGCCCTTCACATACCAGTCCATCGCCCGTCGCCGTTCTACCCGGCCCAGGCCCGAGAACATCGACTCAAGGAAGCTCGCCAGCTCTCCCTCCAGTCGCTTCAACTGCTTCGGCGTCATGCAGGGGGAACACTTCGCCCACCCTCACGCATTCTTGAAGTGACCAGGTCGTA
>NZ_JABUMT010000036.1:0-1703 GCF_013336715.1 Myxococcus sp. CA056 | reverse complement strand
CCCCCTGTGTCAGGGAAGAAGTCGCCTCGGCTGAGTTGCCGAGCTGACCACCCGAAGGGGGCGAGTGCAGGCGGTTGAAGTGCCGTACACAGACGCATTCAAGGCGCAGATGGTGAAGCGGATGATGGGCCCGAGCGCGGTGAATGCCTCGACGCTGGCCCGGCAGGTGGGAGTGTCCCAACCGACGTTGTCGCAGTGGTTGCGCGCGGCGAATAGGGTAGCGGCCATGACGCCCCCGTCCGACGAGAAGAAGTTCGCCCCGCCCGCTGGGCCGAAGAAGTGGACACCCGAGGAGAAGGTGCGCGTGCTGGCGGCGGCCCAGGAGCTCAAAGGCGAGGAGTTGGGGGCGTTGCTGCGTGGAGAGGGGCTGCATGAAGCGCAGCTGCGAGAGTGGCAGCAGGCTGCCGCGGGGGCGCTCTCCGGCACGGCGAGCGAGCCGCTGCCGGCCAAGGAGCGCAAGCGGCTGGCCGCCGCCGAGAAGCGGGTGAAGGAGCTCGAGCGGGAGCTGCACCGCAAGGAGAAGGCGCTGGCGGAGACGGCGGCGCTGCTGGTGCTCGAAAAAAAACTTCAGGCGATGGGGTGGGACGAGAGGCACCTGGCAGACGAGGACGACGCAGCGGACGAGAAGAGCGAGAAATGACGCTCGCCCACGTCGACGAGGCCTTGGAGAGGGGCGTGCGCCTGGAGGCCATCTGCGAGCGGCTCGGGGTGGCCCCGCGCACGATTCAACGCTGGAGGAAGCCCGCCACGGCGGAGGACCGGCGGTGCGGCCCGCATACCCGTCCGGCCAACCGGCTGTCCGAGGTGGAGCGGCGCCGAATCCTGGCGGTGGCCAACAGCGAGGAGTTCCGGGACGCCTCGCCCAAGCAGATTGTCCCCAGGCTGGCGGACCGGGGCGAGTACGTCGCCAGCGAAGCGAGTTTCTACCGGGTGCTGCGCGAAGCGGGGCAGTTGGCCCACCGAGGCCATGCCAGGGTGCCCACGCCCAGGCCCCGGGCCGAGCACACCGCCACCGGGCCGAACCAAGTCTGGAGTTGGGATATCACCTACCTGAAGGGCCCGGTGAAGGGCGCCTTCCTCTACCTGTACCTGGTGGTGGACGTCTTCAGTCGGCGCATCATGGGCTTCGCGGTGCACGAGGAGGAGTCGTCCGAGCATGCCTCGGCCCTCATCCGCCGCTCTTGGCAGGAGGCTGGCTGCCCCGAGGGGCTGGTGCTGCATTCGGACAACGGTGGCCCGATGAAGGGCGCCACGTTGCTGGCCACCTTGCAATGGCTGGGAGTCACCCCGTCCTTCAGCCGGCCCCGCGTCTCGGACGACAACCCCTTCTCCGAAGCCCTCTTCCGTACGCTGAAGTACCGTCCCAACTTTCCTCGGCGTCCCTTCGCGTCCGTCGAGGCCGCCTGCTGCTGGGTGACGCGCTTCGTGGCTTGGTACAACACCGAGCACCTTCACTCCGCCATCCGCTTCGTCACGCCCGACGACAGGCACTTCGGTCGCGAGGCCTCGCTGCTGGCTCGACGCCACCGGGTGTACCAGCGCGCCCAATCCCGTCACCCGGAGCGCTGGAGCCGCGTCACTCGCAACTGGACTCCCGCAGGCTCCGTCCGCCTGGGCCCCTCGCCCAGCCTCACCCCGGCCGTGCAGGAGATGAAGCGCATCGGCTGAACCCTCTCACGCGACATCTACCTTGACGCTCACCG
>NZ_JABUMT010000035.1:0-1958 GCF_013336715.1 Myxococcus sp. CA056 | reverse complement strand
CCCCGCCCCGCCCAGGTGCCACGCCAGTTGATTCGCTCGCTTCTCCAACTGCGCGTACGTCAGCTCCTCCCCTTCGAACACCACCGCCACCGCCTCCGGCGTCCTCCCCGCCTGCGCCTCCACCAGCTCGTGCGCGCAGACCTCCCAGCGTGGGCCCGTGGCTGAAGGGTTCCACGCCTCCAACACGAGGCGTCGATCCGCTTCCGAGACGAGCGGCAATTCGGACAGGCGCTGGAGCGGGTTGGCGACCGCACCCTCGAGGAGCCGTTGCAGGTGCGCCACCAGTCGCTCCGCGGACGCGGGCTCGTAGAGGTCGGTGCGGTACTCCAGCGTCCCGGTCAGACCGGTGGGCGTCTCGCGCAGCATCAACGTGAAGTCGAACTTCGCGGTGCCACTGTCGACGTCCACGGACTCGAAGGAGAGTCCCGGCGTGGCGAGCTCCATGGGCGGGGTGTTGAGCAACACCATCGCCACCTGGAAGAACGGCGTGTGCCCCGGCTGCCGTTCGGGCTGGAGCACCTCCACCAGCTTCTCGAAGGGCACGTCCTGATGCGAGTACGCCCCCAGCGTCGTCTCACGCACGCGTCCCAGCAGCTCGCGGAACGTCGGGTCTCCCTTCAGCTTCGTGCGCAGCACCAGCGTGTTCACGAAGAAGCCGATGAGCTCTTCGGTCTCCATCTGCTGGCGACCCGCGATGGGTGCCCCCACGCAGATGTCTTCCTGTCCCGAGTACCGCGACAGCAACGCCTGCAGTCCCGCGAGGAGCCCCATGAACAGCGTGGCGCCCTCGCGCTGGCACAGGCTCACCAGGGCCCGGGTGAGTTCCCGTGAGAACTCCACCTTGATCACCGCGCCTGGATTGCGAGCATCCAGGGCACGCGGATGATCGGTGGGAAGCTCCAGCAATGACGGTGCGCCCTCGAGCTGCTGCTTCCACCAGGAGAGCTGTCGCTCCAGGACATCGCCCTGGAGCCACTCTCGCTGCTGGGCGGCGTAGTCCACGTACTGAAGGCCCAGCTCCGACAGCGGGGAGTGTCGCCCCACGCTGTACGCCTCGTAGAGCGTGACGACCTCGCGGATGAGCACGGCGATGGACCAGGCGTCCGCGATGATGTGGTGCATCGTCACGAGCAAAAGGTGCTCGTGGACATCCAGTCGCACCAGCCCCGTGCGCAGCAGGGGGCCGCGCGTCAAGTCGAACGGCCGTCGGGCCTCGGCCCAGACCAGCCGCAGCGCCTCTGCTTCCTTCTCGGACTCCGGCAGTGGCGCCAGGTCTTGAAGCGGCAGCCGCATCCGCAGGGGCTCGCCTCGCGAGATGACCTGGACCGGCTTGCCCTCACGGGACTGGAAGACGGTGCGCAAGGACTGGTGGCGTCGCACCAGTTCGGTGAAGGCCCGCTCGAGCGCCTGCACATCCAGCGCGCCCTTCAACCGGAGCGCGGCGGGGATGTTGTAGAGGGGACTGCCGGGCCTGTACTGGTCCAGGAACCAAAGCCGCTGCTGGGCAAAAGAGAGCATCTCTTCCTCCGTGTCTCCCTGCTCGTTGGAACTACGGAACCGCGCACGCGCTCGCGCGAGCATCGACTGCGGAGCGTTGCCAGGCTTGAGCCGGACATCCGCCTCGATGCGCTTCGCGAGCGCCGCGACAGATGGCGCTTCAAAAAGAGTCCTCAAGGGAACCTCGGCCTTGAGCAAGGCGCGGATGCGCGCCACCAACTGGGTTGCCAACAGGGAGTGGCCACCGATGCTGAAGAAGCTGTCGGTGACGCTGACGCGCGGCAGCTTCAGCACCGCCGCGAAGGCCTCCGCCAACTGCACCTCCAGCGCGTCTCTCGGTGCCACGAAGGGCGCCGCGCCCCGCAGGCTCTCCACGTCTGGCGCCGGCAGCTTGCTTCTCGCCAGCTTCCCGCTCGGCGTCAGCGGCAGCGCCTCCAGCTTCATCAGCGCAGGCGGCACCA
>NZ_JABUMT010000034.1:0-2041 GCF_013336715.1 Myxococcus sp. CA056 | reverse complement strand
GCTCGACGCAGAGACTCGGCACCACCTGCAGCGCGTCCGCGACGCACACACACGGACGCGTAGCCTGAGGAAACTACAGTCGCACTGAGAGAAGGGACGCATCATGCCGGCTCGTTTGGGACGCGGGAGGCTTCGTCCTCACCTACAAGCGCTTGGAGCAGGGCCGCTTTCGCCTGCCTGCCTTCGGCGAGGACGCCTTGGGAGCGCAACTGGATGCCACTCAGCTGTCCATGCTGCTCGACGGAATCGACGTCACGCACGTCCGCAGACCAGGCAAGTGGGCACCGCCCCCTGCCGCCGAGGCAATGCCCGCCAGCGGTGGGTTGGTTTTCCCAGAGAGATGGCAGCGCTCGATGCGACGCACCAGTGCGAGTGGCGTGAGCGAGCCGAAGGGCTCGAGCAGGAAAACCTCACCCTCAAAGAGCGCGTGGGCAGCATCGAATCCCAGCTCGCGCTCCTCCAGCGGACTGTCTTCGGAAACAAGAGCGAGAAGCTCCTCCGCCTCGAAGACGAGCTGCGCAAGGCCTCGGGCAACGCGCCCAGGCCGCGTGAAGCGACGCTGAAGGAGCGGAGGCTGAAGCGCGAGGCGCGTGCGACGTTGCCCGAGCGGCTGATTCATCACCGCGTTCCCAACGAAGCGCGGCGGTGTCCGTCCTGCGGTGGCACGGCGTTGAAGCCGCTGGGCCCCGGCAAGCGCACTGACCTCATCGAGTATGTGCCCGCGCACGTGGAGCGGCAGGTCCATCTGCAGGAGACGCTCGTCTGCCCCTGCGGCGCGGGCATCGTCACCGTCCCCGCACCGAAGGCCATTGAGCAAGGCCAGTATGGCCCGGGCTTGCTGGCGCACGTGGTGACGGCGAAGTGCTGCGACTCGATTCCGCTGTATCGCCAGGCCAAGGCCCTCGCCCGCGCGGGCATGCCCGTCGCGCGCACCACGCTCTGCGACGTCTTCCACGAGGTGGGCCGGGCCACGGCGCCACTCGCCGAGCGCCTCTTGGCGCTGGTGAGAGAGGCCCGCCTGGTGCACGCCGACGAGACACCCCAACGCGTGTTGGACGAAGGCAAGACGCGCCGGGCCTACGTCTGGACATTCCGCACCGATGAGCTCATCGCCTACGTCCACAGCGCCAGTCGCTCCGGCGTGACGCCCCTGGAAGTGCTCGGGGGAACCCAGGGCTTCCTGCGCGTGGATGGCTACACGGGCTACAACCGCGTGACGCTGCCGGAGGGGCGTGTGCGCGTGGGGTGCTGGGCCCACGTGCGCCGCAAATTCTTCGACGCGCTCACCACCGCGCCCGAGTCCAGGACGGCGCTCGACCTCATCCTCGCGTTGTACAGCGTCGAGCACGCCGCCCAAGACTCCGGGACGCTCGGCACTCCGGAACACCTCCACGCTCGCAGCACCACCAGTGCACGCATCCTCGAGCGTCTGGCTGCGTGGGTGGATGAACAGCTTCCGCTCCATCCCCCCAAGAGTCCCCTGGGCATGGCCCTTCGCTACACGAAGGGGCAGTGGAGTGCACTGACGCGTTTCTTGGAGGACCCTTCGCTGCCCCTCGACAACAACGCCGCGGAGCGTGCGTTGCGCGCCATGGCCCTGGGCAGGAAGAACTATCTCTTCGTCGGCAATGACGAGGCAGGTCGGAATCTGGCGGGGCTGAGCTCCCTGGTCGCCACGTGCGAGGTCCACGGCGTCAATCCCGAGACGTACCTCGCCGACGTGCTGATGCGACTTGGCAGCCACCCGGCATCACGTATGGACGAGTTGCTGCCTCGCCGCTGGCAACCGTCCTCCGCCTCCGCGCCTGACTCCTCCTGAAGCCACCCAAACCTTGGCGACCAGGACGTCCGTGCGCGGCTACCATGCTGAGCGAGCGGAAGGGTGCATCCGGCGAACGTCACCCGTCGGTCGGTTACTGCTCACCTGCACTGGGAGCATGCGCACGGCTGGCTCGGCCTTGGTGCTCACCTGGCGCCGACGGCGGTAGACCCATGACTGCACCGTGCTCAGCCGCAACCCCCGGCGCCCGGCGAACTCCCG
>NZ_JABUMT010000033.1:0-2639 GCF_013336715.1 Myxococcus sp. CA056 | reverse complement strand
CTGGGAAAGGTAGCGCGCAATGCGGTCGACACTGCAAGCGATTTGGAAGAAGTCACCATCACCATGGCGGTCCATCCCTTCCGCGGCAGACGGTTTCCAGTCCTGCGTGCCGACCGCGACGTGCAGGGCGCCCAGGGAAGCGGCTATCTGGTGCTGGGCCTGCCAGAGGGCGGGGTCTTGCGGCTTCCCACTGCGTGGACAGACAGGGCGGAACCAGGCTCCCTCTCGAGCATGAGGCCCACCAGGTGCCAGGTGAGCGTGGAGGAGCTACGCCAACTGGCGGCACTGGTGGAAGCCAAGCAGGGAGGTAGCCCATGCGCGCACGCGGCAGGGAGTGCACACACCTGCCATGGGAAGATGGCGGAGCAGTCGCGGCCAGAAGGACCGAAGTCGGCCGAGTCCACGCCTACGGACGCTCCTCACCCCAGAGGCACAGCGCGACGTTGTACGCCTCCTGGCAACGGTCGCTCTGCGTCGGCTGGGGGAGGACGCTCGAGAGGGGGCCGTACATGAGGGTAGCCGTCCTCGACACCCACCTGCGGCGACGGGCGGTGGTGTACCTGCGCCAGTCCACACTCAAGCAGGTGATGGAGCACACCGAGTCGACGCGCCGGCAATATCTCCTGCGAGAGCGGGCCCAGGCACTCGGCTGGCGGCCCGACGCCATTGAGGTGGTGGATGAAGACCTGGGGCGCAGTGGCGCCTCCGCACAGGGACGCTCCGGCTTCCAGCGTGTCAGCGAGGAAGTGGCACGCGGCGAGGTGGGTGCCCTCTTCGCACTCGACGTCTCTCGACTGGCCCGCTCCTCGGCTGACTGGCATCGCCTGCTGGACCTGTGCGGGCTGGCAGATGTCCTCATCGCTGATGAGCAGGCCCTCTATCATCCGGGCGACTACAACGACAGGCTGCTCCTGGGCATCAAGGGGACCATGTCCGAGGCCGAGCTGTCGTGGATGCAGCTGCGGCTGCGCGGGGCACGCGCAAGCAAGGCTCGGCGCGGTGAGTTTCGCCTGCCTCCGCCCGTTGGCTACTGGTGGGACAAGGCGCTCAGCCGCCTGCGGCTCGACCCAGACGAAGAGGTTGGGCGAGCTGTGCATCTCGTCTTTGAGCGCTTCCCAATAGAGCGCTCCGCCTATGGTGTGGCCCGCTACTTCATCGAGCATGACCTTCAGTTGCCCGCCCGCGATGCCAAGACTCACCAATTGCGCTGGTCACCTCCGCGGCCGAGTCGCCTGCTGCAAATGCTCACGAATCCGACATACGCGGGCGCGTACGTGTACGGCCGGCGCGAGCACACGGTGAAGCTTGCGGAAGGACAGGTGGTGCGCCGTTGCCGGCGCTTGCCGGCTGACTCCTGGAAGGTGGTGCACCGTGAAAGGCATCCTGCGTACTTGACGTGGGAGGAATACGTGAAGAACCAGCAGATATTGCATGACAACCGCCCGTCACGGGACGCGCCCGAGCGACACGGCGCTGCCAGAAAGGGGGAGGCCCTCCTGCAAGGCCTCGTCCTATGTGGCAAGTGTGGACACCGGATGCATTCGGCATACTCAGGCCGAAGCCCGCGAGCGCGTTACATCTGCGCCAGTCCCGTCCAGGCCGGCAAGAGCATGCACCTTTGCTGGTCGGTGGGAGCGTCAGCCATTGACCGAGCAGTTGGCGAGCGCGTCCTGGCCGCCGTGCAGCCAGAAGGCATTGAACTCGGCCTGACGGTGGTGCGCGAGGCGCAGCGTCAGACAGACGAGGTGGCGCACCAGTGGAGGCTGCGTCTGGAGCGTGCACGGTACGAGGTAACGTTGGCGGAGCGGCGCTACAAGGCCGTCGACCCGGACAACCGCACGGTGGCGCGCACGCTGGAGCGCGAGTGGGAGGAGAAGCTGGAGGAGCTTCAGGACGCCGAGCGCCGCTACACGGAGGCCCGGGAAAAGAAGCAGGTGGCGCTCACGGCGAGGGAGCAGGAACGCATTGCTGCGCTCGCCCAGGACCTGCCCCGACTCTGGGCCAGTCCCTCCACCACCATGGCCGAGCGCAAGAACATTACCCGCACCGTCATCCAAGAGCTCTGCCTCACTCCGGTGGAAGGGCCCTCGCGGGGCACCCGCGTGGCGATACTCTGGCGCACGGGTGCCACGACGGGAGCCTGGGTGGAGCGGCAGCTACCAGGACGGCGGACCTCGACGGAGGCCGGGCGCTTCATTGAGCAGCATGTGAAACTGGGGATGCCCGCGCCTGAAATCGCGATGCGGCTCAACAAAGGCGGCCTGATGACCGCGACAGGTGCGCTCTGGACGAACTTGACGGTGCATGCCTACTGCCGTGCCCGACAGTTGCGCTGGCCACACCGGATGCCCTCCTCAGTGCGCAAGGCCGACCGCCGAGAGGACGGGCTGTACTCGCTGCGTGGTGTCGCCAAGCAATTCGGTGTCACCGAGAACGCCGTCCATTATTGGGTCCAGCAGGGATGGCTGCGACGCACGGAGGGTGAGCGACGTGGCCGGTGCGGATGGTATCGGCTCGACGCAGAGACTCGGCACCACCTGCAGCGCGTCCGCGACGCACACACACGGACGCGTAGCCTGAGGAAACTACAGTCGCACTGAGAGAAGGGACGCATCATGCCGGCTCGTTTGGGACGCGGG
>NZ_JABUMT010000032.1:0-2883 GCF_013336715.1 Myxococcus sp. CA056 | reverse complement strand
CGGCAAGCTGGGTGCGCCACCAGGCGATTTCGGAAGAGAGGACGTCGCCCTGGAGCCACTGGCGCTGCCAGACGGAGAAGTCGGCGTACTGGATGGGCAGCGGAGAAAGCTGGGCAGGCTCGCCCCCGGAGAACTGGCGGTAGAAGGCGGCCAACTCGCGGACCATGACGGAGATGGACCAACCGTCGGAAGCGATGTGGTGGACGGTGACGAGCAGTTGGTGCTCGGACGCATCCAGGCGGAGGAGAGAAGTGCGGACGACAGGGCCTTGGGCCAGGTCGAAGGGACGCACGGCTTCGGCTGCCGCCAACCGCTGTGCCTCGGCGTCGCGCTGCTGTTGGGGCAGGGCGGAGAGGTCGATGAGAGGCATCTCCAGCACGAAGTCGTGCTGGACGAGCTGAACGGGCTGGCCCTCGTGAATGGCGAAGTGGGTGCGCAGGGCCTCGTGACGCTGAATCAGCGCGTTGAGGGACTGGAGCAGTGCGTCCGCGTTGAGGTTGCCTGTGAGCTTGAGCGCCCAGGGGATGTTGTAGGTGGAAGCGCCGGGCTGGAGTTGGTCGAGGAACCAGAGGCGCTGCTGGGCGAAGGAGAGAGGCAGCGGCTGGGCCCGGTCGACGGGGACGAGGGCCGGCTGGCGAGACGAGGAGCCGTGGAGCAAGTCCAGCCGCTCGGAGAGGAGAGCGACGGAGGGAGAAGAGAAGAGCTCACCGAGGGGCAACTCGACGTCGAAGGTGGAGCGGATGCGAGAGACGACTTGAGTGGCGAGGAGGGAGTGGCCGCCCAACTCGAAGAAGTCGCCGTGGATGCTGACGCGCTCCAGGCCGAGGACGTCGGAGAAGATGGAGGCGAGGCGGGACTGGGTGAGGGTGGAGGGAGGGGCGAAGTCGTCGCCGGAGGAGGTGGCAGCGGCGAAGTCGGGAGGAGGAAGAGCCTTCCTGTCGAGCTTCCCGTTGGCGGAGAGAGGGAAGGAGGAGAGGGAGACGAGAGCAGCCGGCACCATGTACTCGGGCAGGCGCTGGAGGAGGAATGAGCGGAGCGCGGACGTGTCGATGTCCTGCTCGGCGGCCGTGAAGTAGGCGACGAGACGCTTGTCACCGGGGACGTCCTCGCGAGCGAGGACGACGGCTTCCTGGATGCCGGAGAAGAGACGGAGAGCGGCCTCGACTTCACCCAACTCAATGCGGAAGCCGCGGACCTTCACCTGGAAGTCGGAGCGGCCGAGGAACTCGAGAGTGCCGTCGGCGAGCCAGCGGACGCGGTCCCCGGTGCGATAGAGGCGAGCACCGGGCGAAGAAGAGAAGGGATGAGGGACGAAGCGCTCGGCGGTGAGGTCAGCGCGGTTGAGGTAACCCCAAGCAAGGCCGTCACCCCCGACGAAGAGCTCTCCAGGGACGCCCGGAGGCAGGGGCTGGAAGGAGGCGTCGAGAACGAAGGCGGAGGAGTTGGAGAGAGGCGCGCCGATGGGGACGGAGCGAGAGAAGGAGTCCCCATTCCGCAGCGAGTGAGTGGCGGAGAAGGTGGTGTTCTCGGTAGGGCCGTAGCCGTTGACGAGGACGTGGCCCGGGGGCAGCCGCGAGAGGTGCTCGCGGACGCGAGAAGGCGGCAGGACGTCGCCACCGGCGAGGACCTGGCGGACACCGGCCAGCGCGACGGGTTGAGTCGCCACCATCTGCTCGAAGAGAGCGGCGGTGAGCCAGAGGGAGGTGATGCCCTCGCGGACAAGCAGAGCGCCCAACTCCTCGAGCGACAGGGCATGAGGAGGAGCGAGGACGAGCTTGGAGCCGTGGAGGAGAGCGCCCCAGATTTCGAGGGTGGAGGCGTCGAAGGCGACGGGGGCTGCGTGGAGCCAGACGTCGGAAGCGGCGAAGGAGATGAAGGAAGAAGAGACGAGGCGGGTGACGCCTCGGTGAGGGACGCAGACACCCTTGGGCTCACCGGTGGAGCCGGAGGTGAACATGACGTAGGCGAGGTCATCCCCTGTCACGACACCCGTGAGAGGTGAAGATGGCTGGCGAGCGATGTGAGAAGCCTCCTCATCGATGACGAGGAGGACGGCGCCGCAGGCAGGCAGGTCATCGACGACGTCGGAGTGAGAGAGGACGACGCCGGCTGAGGACTCGCGAAGGACGAAGGCGAGGCGGTCGGAAGGCCAGGCCTTGTCGAGGGGGACGTAGGAGGCGCCGGCCTTGAGGATGGCGAGGAGGGAGACGATGAGGTCGGCGGAGCGGTCGAGGCGGACGGCGACGCGAGAGCCGGGAAGAACGTCGAGAGTGCGCAGGTAATGGGCGAGCTGATTGGAGCGCGAGTCGAGCTGGGCGTAGGAGACAGACTCCTCACCCGACACAACGGCGACAGCATCAGGCGTGCGCGCGGCCTGGTGAACGAAGAGCTCCTGAATGCTTGCGTTGCGAGGGTAGCGCGTCGTGGCGCCGTTCCAACCCGAGAGGACTTGCTGCTTCTCTGCCACCGTGAGCAGAGGAATCAGACCGAGCTGTGCATCAGGCGAAACGGTCAGCGCTTCGAGCAACACGAGGTAGTGACGCGCGAGACGCTCCATGGTCGCCGCGTCGAAGAGGTCGGTGTTGTAGTTGAAGCCGCCGACGAAGCCGTTGATGCCTTCTTCGAGAAAGAGGCTGAAGTCGAACTTCGCCGTCTCGATGCTGGGAGCCAGCCCGCTGAGGGTGAGACCCGGGAGCTCGAGTTCCTCTTCAGGAGCGTTCTGAAGGGTGAGGGTGACCTGGAAGAGCGGTGAGCGACTCAGGTCACGCTGAGGCTGAAGCTCCTCGACGAGCTTCTCGAAGGGGACGTCCTGGTGCTCGTAGGCGGCCAGAGTGGACGTGCGCACCTGGGAGAGCAACTGACGGAAGGACTGCTTGGAGTCGA
>NZ_JABUMT010000031.1:0-3147 GCF_013336715.1 Myxococcus sp. CA056 | reverse complement strand
ACTTCCTGCTACCTTGCTGCCGCCTTCTGCTTCTTTCCGGCGTCAGCGGGGCGCCTCTTCTATTTCATCTTCGCGTTCCCTGTCAACCACCCAGTTTCGCTTTTCTTCTCTGCTGCTTCCCGAAGTCCTCAGCGCCGCCCAGTGGCTTCCGCTGGTTCTTTCGGGAGGGCGCGGCTTCTATCTCTTCGCCGCATCCCGTGTCAACCGTTGCTTCGTTGACTCCCTCGCCGCTTCCGCCCTGCTGCTGCCCGGGCTTCTTCGTCGGGGCGCGGCTTCTACCACCGCCGCATCTTCTGTCAACTCGCTTCGTTGACCGCTGTATTCCGTGCTGTCGGTACATCCTCACCACGGAGTGATCCGCGCCAGTGCGCGGGCTTCGTTGCGAGGGGGGCGGCTTGTACCATCGGGATTCGGCGAACACCAGCGTTCTGATCGCAGGGCGTCGGATTTTTTCGGCCTGCGTCAGTGACCTCTCGGATCTGGCTCCAGCGCACGTGCGCATCGGCCATCAACGAAGGGCCGCTCCCCATCACCCACCCGAGCGGTGGCCCATCGACGACCGCCACTGCGGGCGCCGAAGGCATCCTGTGAACAGCACATCCTCCCGAAGCGCCCGGCAGGCCACTCGCTGGGCGGCCCATGGACAGGGCGAGTCCGCGTCCCCTCGTCCCAGGTTCTTTCACCGGGACGCCAGGCGCCTTCCGCGGTTGGCCGCGCTGGAGAGATTCTCGTGCTCGATCAATCGGAGCGGCAGGCCTGGGCGGTCTGAAGCCCACCCTACCGAGGAGTTGTGCGAGTGCGCCCAGCTGAGGTGGCTCGGTTTCTTCCTGCCTGAGGGTGTCGCCCTTCACGTGCGACGGGAGCACTGCGGCCCTGTTCGCCCACTCGACGTCTATTCGCACCGTAGGGCCTACGAATCGCCCATTCGACGGCGGCGGACTTGCTGCGCGCTGCGGGAAAGGTTGCCAGGGAGGCCCTCCGCAAGAAGAACGTGCATGAGTTCCTTCAACGCCCTGACGAGTCTCCGAGGAGGCCGCACTCGCCCGGGAGCTACGAACCTGGTCCGACGTTCATGGACGGGGATTCACCAACGAAACGAGCCCTCAGGCAGTTTCCTGGCACGGACGGCTTCCCCTTACGGTTCGCCGCCAAGCGCTTCGCCATGGGCGCGAGATGAGGCCCGCAGTTGAGAGCAGCGCCGGAGCTCGCGTGACGCTCTACGCAGGAGCGGGTGGCTCGACACCGACACGCTGAGCGCCACGCCATCTCGGTCCAGGGGTGATCCCTGAGACCATTCTCCGGGCATGCGGCCAGTGACCTCTCCGGCTTGCACTCGGGCTTCGGCGAGCCCGCGCGTGGTGAACAAGCGACGCCACAGCCCGCTCTGCGCGACCCGGTACGAACAGCTGACCCGGATAGAACAACGGGTACTCGCACATGGCCAATCCAGGGCGCCCACTCCTGAACGAGGCCTTCGCCCGCGTAAAAGAGGATGCCCCCGCACGACTCAGAGCACTCGAAGGGTGGGGGCCCTGACGAAGAGGATGCCTGTCGCTCTGATGCTCCATCCCCGGAGTCCCCCGAGTCTCTCGGGGAGGCGACGTACCTGTCACGGGCGACAGGGTCTTCTGCCTCCCCTTCTCGGGGGACGACTCCTTCGAGCTCCGCCAAGAACCCGCTGTCCTCTTGGAAGACCGTGTGGCTTCGCGGCGGCATCCCTCGTGCTGCTGATGCTCTTCGTCAGGGCGACTACATCGCCACGCCGACGAGGGCGCTTGTTCGCGGAGCCCAAGTCGCGAAAGGCGCCTGTCCCCTCACGCGAGCCTGCGCCAGCGCGACGGGGCGGCGAACGAAGAGGTTACGAGCGTCTTCACCCGGGCAAGCCGAAGCAGCTCGGGCCAGATTGAACGACACGAGTTCGGACGCGGCACAAGTAGCTTCGAGAACAAGTGCCCACCTCTCCAGCGCCCACGCAGGGCGCTGGCTGGTGGCCTGACGATTGGAGCACGGGTCGTGGTGCCACAGGGGTTCCCGCGGCCACGCCGGTCCATCCATCAAGCACTCGTGGTTGCATTCCAGTGGGTCGGAGAACCGCAGGCAACCACCTCTTTCCATCAGAATGCGGAGGACAACGGGGACCGCCTGCTCGGGACAGCAGTCCTCGGTCGACGGGGCTTCGAGACCCTGTTGCCAATTGTGACGGCTCCGAAGACTGACCGGCGACACTCTTCCCTCCCTCAACCCGCATCCCGCCCATGGGAATGGTGCTGCATGCCACCGTATCGCTCCTGACCCAGGCCTCTCTCACAAGCCACAGCTCGGGTCGGTCAACAGAGTTGCTGGTGGTCTCTGCATGAGACATGGAGACCTCGCAAGGGACGACCTCAACTTCGGGAACTCGATCGGCATCCCTGTACGCGACGACCATCGGCGCGCTCCGGACGCCAACCTCATCCATCTCTGCCGGATTCTTTTTGAGAGAGGCCCTCGTCGCCTCGTGCGACGGGGGCTTTTCGCTCTTGATGCGTCTAGAGTTTCCGACGCCACGCGGGGCCCCAGTGCCCGCTTCGGCCGCCAGGGCGTCTCCGCAGGCTTGCGGCCCGAGGCCGCCCTCGAGGCCTGAGGGCCCGCAGCGGCTTCAGGGCACTTGCAGCACCACCTTGCCCACGTCGCGCGCGACTCCAGCCGCTGGTCGCGTGCGCGGCTTCCTCCAACCCCACCACCAGCCCCAGCTTCACGTGCAGCTGCCCTCCCGCCAGTGCGCGGCCTCGCGTGCCCGTCGCTGCAGCGCCGCCGGGTGCGGCGTGCGCAGCCAGTACGCGCTGACTTCCAACGACTTCGCGTCCAGCGTCTCCACCTCCACCGTGCTGCGGTGGCATTTGCCACGCCTCGAGTGTGCGAGCCGGCCCCAGGGTCCTCTCCAGCGGCGACTGGGGCTGCTCGATCGCAAAAGTTCGACCGTCGTCTCCGACTATCCGCCGAGGATGTTTCAGGGCAGTCTGAGCGTCCCCCGCTTCCGTGGCTCTCCCGCACTTCGTGTGGTTCCCCTCTGGGGAGTAGGCAGACGCGGCAAGCTGCCAGCGGGGCGAATACACCCTGGGAATGGAAACGCTGTACCCACTTCCTGGGTGTCGGGTGGACCGGGTG
>NZ_JABUMT010000030.1:0-4810 GCF_013336715.1 Myxococcus sp. CA056 | reverse complement strand
CTATGTCGGAGGGGTCACACCCGTTCCCATCCCGAACACGGAAGTTAAGCCCTCCAGAGCCGATGGTACTCCGCGGGAAACCGCGTGGGAGAGTAGGTCGCTGCCGGATTCTTTTTGAGAGAAGCCCCCGTCGCCTCGTGCGACGGGGGCTTTTCGCTTTTGTGCGTCTGGAGTTTCCGACGCCGCGAGGGGCCCCGTGCCCGCTTCGGCCGCCAGGGCGCCCGCGGGCTTGCGGCCCGAGGCCCCCTCGAGGCCTGACGGCCCGCGCGGTTTCAGGGCACTCGCAGCACCACCTTGCCCACCGTCGCGCGCGACTCCAGTCGCTGGTGGGCTTGCGCGGCCTCCTCCAGTCCCACCACCAGCCCCAGCTTCACGCGCAGCTGCCCTCCCGCCAGCGCGCTTCCCAGCGCCTCGCGTGCTCGCCGCTGCAGCGCCGCCGGGTGCGGTGTGCGCAGCCAGTACGCGCTGACTTTCAGCGACTTCGCGTACAGCGTCTCCACCTCCACCGCCGCTGGGGGGCCGCTCGCGCTCCCGTACGCCACCAGGTGCCCGAAGGCCGCCAGCGACTCTCTCGTTGACGAGACAGCGCGATTCGCTGTCGACCCCTGCCATCGATCAGGCTTTTTGCCTCAGCGTGGGTAGAACTGCTCGATGGTGATCTCCTCCGCCAACGCATGGAGGGGGGCGCCAAAGGTCGTGACCGTTGTGAACCACTGGGTGGTGACTCCGTCGACCTCGAAGGTCAGCGGAACCAGGACGGATCCAGCACCGCCAGGCATTGTTGCTGGTAGCGCACGGGCTTCCGGGCAGGTGAGTACTCTCTCCAATACGCGTGCGACCTCTGAGCGGGGACCGCGCAGCCGTGCATTCTCCCTGAGCCGACTGAGCAGGAAGCCCGCGACCTCGGGCCAGTTCCCAATCGCCGCTCGCACGCGACCTGGGGAAAAGACCAGGTCCATCAGGTTGATTCTCCCGAGCGCGTCTCGTCCCTGGCCCATCAGCGTGAGTGCGCCGGTGTTGGCGTCGAGCACCGTCGATGCCGCATCGAGCACGAGGGCGGGATAGGGGTCGTGCGTTCTGAGAATCATCGCCGCGGCCTGGCGGATCTCCTTCATCTCCTCACTGTTCCAATCACTCTCGCCAAACTCAGGCGCGAAGCCCGCCGCGACAAGCAGGGCGTTGCGCTCTCGCAAGCCAAGCATCAATGCTCCAGCCAGTCGCATGACCATGTACTGGCTAGGGGTCGTCCGGCCTGACTCGATGAATGCCAGGTGTCGAGGAGAGACCTCGGCGTCGAGCGCCAGCCCAAGCTGGCTTTTGCCTCGCAACGCACGCCAGTCTTTCAGCAGCGTACCCAGTTCGCTGGTGGTTCCCGGGCCGTTCTTCCGGTGGCCCCTCGCCGGCACGTCGTCGATATCGCGCATCAAAAGGCCCCTTTCGTGGCTCTAGTCGATTCATGCCCGCCGGCGCACTTCCCTCCGAGGTCATTGCGAGGCGGCTGGGCAAAATCGAATCTTCAGGCTCTCTCGTCACCGGAAAGCTTCCTCATGACAGACCGCCTCGTCTATCGCTTCGATGCCATTGCCGCCATCACCATGGGGAGTGCCCTCCTGGTTGTGGCGACGCCCCTCACCACGCTCGCAGGCTGGTCGTTGCCACCTGCCTTCCTGTTCGGCGTGGGGTTGTTTCTCGTGCCGTGGGCTGGTTTCAATGCCTGGGTCTCCGGCCAACCGTCTGTTCCCACCCTGGCCGCGCTGGTGCATCTCACGGTGGATGGCTTGTGGGTGATGGGGAGCGTGGGGCTCCTGGTCGCTCACGGTTCCAGCATGACGCTTGTGGGCATCGTGCTCCTGATAGGACAGGCCGCGACTGTGCTCGGTGTCTTCGCGCTCAAGCTCGGGGCCGTGGCGCGCCCCCGCTTTGCTCGCAGGTGAGCCGAAGGCTCAATGGAAGGGCATTCCTGGCGGAGGACCTGGGTCTTGGAGTGCTCGACGGGTGGCCAAGCGGAGCCCCCAGGTGTGTTCATCAGGGGGCCGTTGTTCGAGCTCGTAGTGTTGACGAGGTGAGTGGCCCAAAGCGGGTCCTCCCTGTCGCGGCAGTGGGCTTCTGGCGCCGGACAGGGGGGCGGTAGCTGTCGTCTTCCCATGACGAGGACCGTGATGTGGTGGAGCGGGGCGGTCGGTCCATGGCGGAACCGGCCATCAGCGGGTCCCTGAGACGCCGAGGTCGCTCTCCAATCTCTCGGTTGGAGGTGATGTGACCCTGCTCTTGCGCGCGTACCACTGGCGGATGCCCTCGTAGAGGTCCACCGGCTCATCCTGGGACAGTCCGCGAAGGACGCGGTCATCGATGATGGGCAAGTCTGGCGAGGTGAAGCGCAAGCGGGCGCTTCTCGTAGCTGCCCATGAGACCCGTGCGCCCCAACGCATGAGCAACTTGTCGGTGCCGAGGTAGAGGGTACTGTAGCCGGCGCGGCACTCACCGTGGCCGAGGTCCTGTGTCAGGTGGGACTTTCTCAGTGGTGGTGGCCGACGATGAGCACTTTGTCTTGGCGCTCCAGGACGCCACACATGCATGGCTCCAGAGGGGTTGAAGTTGGCATCCTCGCAGGAGGTGTGACGCACGTGCTGGGACAGTTGCTCGGAGTCGAGACAATCCACCGTGTCGCTCGGCAACTCGGAGAGGAAATCGGAGTGGGGGAGGGGGTCGTCCACAGCCCGCTGGGTGCGCAGTTGCGGGGATTGAGGGACGCCGGCCAGGCGCAGCTTCTCGCGCATGGGAATCAATTCATCAGCTTGCCGACATCATCGAAATCCGCCTGCGCCACCTCTCCTGGCCGGGGACGGCCATGTCCTCGCTCCGTACGCGTGCGCCCCGAGCCTTCTGCACCCATGCGCTTCATGGCCGAGGCGCTCGCCTCGAAGCCG
This sequence comes from Myxococcus sp. CA056, assembly GCF_013336715.1. NCBI lineage: Bacteria > Pseudomonadati > Myxococcota > Myxococcia > Myxococcales > Myxococcaceae > Myxococcus > Myxococcus sp. CA056. The sequence continues at coordinate 1,883 of NZ_JABUMT010000030.1, read as the reverse complement.
CCTACCTCCAGTCAAGCCCGCGGTGGGTGCTGAAGCCACAGGCCTTGGACGAGCAGCGCCTCCACTCGACCCTGTCCAGGACACCGGTGAGGATGGCTGCCTCGGTGACACCTTCGACGGCAGGTGCGCCTGCACCACCGCCTTGAGCGCTTCGTGCTCAGGTCCCTCGTCAGCGGGGCACCAGTACGCCGGACCGCCACGAGAGCCCGCGATGCGCCCTCACCCTATTCGGCCCCATGCCCAATTGCCGGGATACTTGGCTCGCACTCTTCGCTATACGGGGTGCAGCCGCACCAACGCTCTCAGCCAGAGTCATGTCTCGCCCCCCGGTAGCTCACCCTCGGGCCCCAGGGAGCGCCGCCGTGGCGGTGCTCGTGACTCATGAGGATGCATGGGCATGGGAGGACTGGCTGGGCAGACTCGCAGCCCTCTCGCCAGCCTCGCCTTTCCAACCGTCTTTCCAGTGCCAGGATCCGCGCGCTGCCCCGATTCGCGCTCCGCTTGGCCGCCCGCGCTGCGCACAGCACAACTTCGGTGAAGACCCTCCTGCGCGCCAATACCCCGGTCCGTCACACCACGCCCATGGACCCGTTGTCGGACCACTCGGTGAGGTCTCCCAGGTGATTTGCGCCTCGCTCAGTCTCTGGGGTGAGACACGACGGCCGTGACAGAAGTCTCCGCCTTCATTCGGCCTGTGAGCTACCAGTCCCCGTTGCAGTGAAGACGCGAGAGGACGCCTCGCAGCCACAGCAGGTCCGCCCGTCCACCATGACATCCTGGTCGACCGTAACGTTGGTTGCGCCCGCCGACATGCGAGCCTCTCGTCTCGATAGATTCTTAGCGGGGCTGTCCTCGGACGATCGTGCCTCCATGTCCGAAGTACACAGCGCGGTTCCGAGGGATTCGTGCCGTGAGGCTCCAATTGAGCGCCCGAGGGACGGATGACGCGCGCACAAAGCAGTGCGCTTCGCCCGGGGCAAATTCATAGCCGTGTATTCATGTTTTTGGAGTGACTATGTTTCGGCTTGAGGAGTTCCCTGGCGGTGGCCAGGTGTGGCCGTGTCACGTCGACGTCAAGAGCAGGGCAAGTAAGGGGGGGCACAATGCGGCTGACCAGTCTCAGGTTATCGCCATCCGAGACTCAAGCGTGGTACGGCCTTCACATCGAGCTTGCGCGTCGACGTCTCCACGTTCTGCTGTGGAAGGGGCCGCCGCGTTGAATATAGGCATTCTTGCAGTGGAATACGTGCGGTTGCCCTCTTTGACTCTGTGAAGCGAAAGAGTCCCTTGCGTTCTACGTGCTTGTTCGTGCCGCCGAGCTTGCGATGCGCGCCGGGCACTTCCACTGCCCGCGCGCACCACGGCGACCGTTTCATGGGACTGAGCGTCACCCGCTTCGGTGGCTCTCCCGCACTTCGTGTGGACCGTTGGTTCAGACGGTGAGCAGCACTCGACGACGCAATAGGTCGAAGTTGGCGCGGCCATACATCTGACGCTTGAGGAGCTTGAGCTTCGTGATTTGACCCTCGGCCTGGGCGTTGCTCCAGGGAGAGGTCAGGGCAGCCCGGACGGCATCGCCGTCCTGTTCGAGGCCCTCCGCAAAGGTTTCCACCGCGCGTACTCCGCACGCACGAGCCTCGCCCAACCACGCTTCGAAGGGCCTGCAGGACCTCGTTGGCCTTGCTCGCTGTGAAACGCCCCGCGAGCGCACGAGTTCGCAGAACCGCCGGGTCAATGCGACGACACGCGACGCTTCCGGTGAGCGTCAAGGTAGATGTCGCGTGAGAGGGTTCAGCCGATGCGCTTCATCTCCTGCACGGCCGGGGTGAGGCTGGGCGAGGGGCCCAGGCGGACGGAGCCTGCGGGAGTCCAGTTGCGAGTGA